>NZ_CAJHAF010000007.1 GCF_904846315.1 Psychrobacter jeotgali | reverse complement strand
GATTACATCGCCAACGGTGTCAGCAATAGAGACAGTAATAGTGTCCTCAGGACCGGGATCGGCTTCGTCAACAATGGTCATATCGGCAGTCGCTTGACCGACCACGATGGCCTCAAAGCCGCCGCCAACTGGATTACTAATGGTGATGCCAACCAGCTCACTACCTTCAGCGATAAAGTCATCGATGGTATTAAGAACCAAATCAACACTACTACTACCTGTCGGAATGGTTACTTGTACCACCCCAGTGAAGTCGACGCCGTTCGCGGCCACACCACTATAAGCGACATCAACGGTAATATCGGTGATGGCGGTAACGCTGTTACCATCGGAATCGGTGAGACTGATCGGGAAGCTAGCGCTATCGCCCTCAATCACATCGCCGACGTTATCAGCAATGGAGACGGTGATAGTGTCTGTAGGATCAGGAACTGGTGAATCGATAATGTTCATATCAGCAGTTGCTTGACCGACCACGATGGCCTCAAAGCCGCCGCCGACCGGATTACTAATGGTAATGCCGACCAGCTCACTGCCCTCCGCATTAAAGTCATTGATAGTATC
>NZ_CAJHAF010000006.1 GCF_904846315.1 Psychrobacter jeotgali | reverse complement strand
ATCAGCACTGCCCTCTGTTGAACCATCAGTGATAGTTACTGTAACCGACGTAGCAACCATACTTGGATTGCTTAGATTTACCGTATAAACCGCTTCACTTGGCGTGCCATCAAAGTCTGTTTCGTTAAGACTGGTGGTACCAATAATGCTCACTACTGGCGTATCATCCCCAAGTGGTGGGTTTTCCGGATCAACTGGGGTTTCACCATCGGTCGTACCATCATCATAAATGGTGGTATTTACGGTGTTTTGAGTAGGATTGATAGTAGCACTGCCCGAATCGACACTGGTTATCGTGACATCAAAGTCCTCGGGTCCTTCAAATACATTGTCATCAATGATAGGCACACTAAAGGTCGCTGAGGTTGATCCAGCAGGAATAGTGATCGTCTGAGTAACTGGCGCAGTATAATCAGCACTGCCCTCTGTTGAACCATCAGTGATAGTTATTGTCACCGACGTAGCAACCGTACTTGGATTGCTTAGATTTACCGTATAAACCGCTTCACTTGGCGTGCCATCAAAGTCTGTTTCGTTAAGGCTGGTGGTACCAATAATGCTCACTACCGGTGTATCATCACCAAGTGATGGGTTTTCCGGATCGACTGGAGTTTCACCATCGGTCGTACCATCATCATAAATGGTGGTATTTACGGTGTTTTGAGTAGGATTGATAGTA
>NZ_CAJHAF010000005.1 GCF_904846315.1 Psychrobacter jeotgali | reverse complement strand
GAGGGCGATAGTGCCAGCTTCCCGATCAGTCTTACTGATCCTAACGGCAATCCGGTCAATGCCATTACCGATGTGGTGGTTGATATTGCTTATACAGGTCAAGCTATTGACGGTACTGACTTTACTGGGGTGGCGCAAGTGACTATCCTTGCGGGCACCAGCACCGTTAACCTTGACATTGCAACCATCGACGACTTTATTGCTGAGGGTAGTGAGCTGGTTGGCATCACCATTAGCAATCCAGTTGGCGGTGGCTTTGAGGTCATCGTGGTGGGTCAAGCGACTGCTGATATGACCATTGTTGATGAAGCCGATCCCGGTCCTGAGGATACTATCACCGTCTCTATTGCTGACACCGTTGGCGATGTAATCGAGGGCGATAGTGCCAGCTTCCCGATTAGTCTTACTGATGCTAACGGCAATCCAGTCACCAGCTTTAGTCCGGTCACTGTAGATGTCACTTATAGCGGCGTTGCCATAGACGGCACCGACTTTACCGGTGTCGCCACCGTCACCATCCCAGCGGGTAGTAGCAGTGCGAACTTAACCTTAGCGACTATCGATGACTTTATCGCTGAGGGCAGTGAGCTGGTTGGTATTACCATTAGTAACCCAGTCGGCGGCGGCTTTGAGGCCATCGTGGTCGGTCAAGCGACTGCCGATATGAACATCGTTGACGAAGCCGATCCCGGTCCTGAGGATACTATCACTGTCACTTTAACTGGCGATACTGAAGTAAACGAAGGCGCTGATGCGACCTACTTGGTTGCTCTGAGCACAGCACCGATCAATAATCCGGTGACCGTTGATGTTACCTATAGCTATCCTGTGGTGGGTGGTGCAGACGGTAATGACATTGTCACCAT
>NZ_CAJHAF010000004.1 GCF_904846315.1 Psychrobacter jeotgali | reverse complement strand
GCTTGATGAAACCACCCTTGTCACCGTAGACGGCGTTACCGGCACCGGTACCATCGTTGATGAAGTAGAGCCTGGTCCTGAGGATACTATCACCGTCTCCATTGCTGACAACGTCGGCGATGTGAGTGAGGGCGATAGCGGCGTCTTCCCGATCAGCCTCACGGATAGCAATGGCAATCCGGTCAACGCCATCACCAATGTGGTGGTTGATGTGACTTATAGCGGCATTGCCATTGACGGCACCGACTTTACAGGTGTCGCCACCGTCACCATCCCAGCGGGTAGTAGCAGTGCAAACTTAACCTTAGCGACTATCGATGACTTTATCGCTGAGGGCAGTGAGCTGGTTGGTATTACCATTAGTAACCCAGTCGGCGGCGGCTTTGAAGCTATCGTCTTAGGCAATGCAACTGCCGATATGAATATCGTTGATGAAGTAGAGCTCGGTCCTGAGGACACTATCACCGTCTCTATTGCTGACACCGTTGGCGATGTAATCGAGGGCGATAGTGCCAGCTTCCCGATTAGTCTTACTGATCCTAACGGCAATCCAGTTACCAGCTTTAGTCCAGTTACTGTAGATGTCACTTATAGTGGCATTGCGGCGAACGGCGTCGACTTCACTGGGGTGGTACAAGTAACCATTCCGACAGGTAGTAGTAGTGTTGATTTGGTTCTCAATACCATTGACGACTTTATTGCTGAGGGCAGTGAGCTGGTTGGCATCACCATTAGTAATCCAGTTGGCGGCGGCTTCGAGGCCATCGTGGTCGGTCAAGCAACTGCTGATATGAACATTGTTGATGAAACGGTTCCCGGTCCTGAAGACACCATCACCGTCTCCATTGCTGACACCGTTGGCGATGTAATCGAGGGCGATAGTGCCAGCTTCCCGATCAGTCTTACTGATCCTAACGGCAATCCAGTTACCAGCTTTAGTCCAGTTACTGTAGATGTCACTTATAGTGGCATTGCGGCGAACGGCGTCGACTTTACCGGAGTGGTTCAAGTAACCATTCCGACAGGTAGTAGTAGTGTTGATCTGGTTCTT
>NZ_CAJHAF010000003.1 GCF_904846315.1 Psychrobacter jeotgali | reverse complement strand
GCGATAGTTTGCGCGTTGAGCTTAGGTTGATAGTCAAAAGACAAGGGAACCGCATTGGTATCGGCTACTTGGTTCAAGAACAGTCTTATGGCTTGTGAAGGCGTTAGTCCATAGCTTTCAAGAACAGAAAAAGACCTGTCCTTCAGATCCTGGTCAAGCCGTATATTATAATTAGTTGTAGTCATAGTAATCACCTATCGCTTATATTTGTACCTCTAATATAAGCGATAGGTGATTAAATCTCAATAGATTTAGCGTTCTGTGCGCTCAAGCGGTGACAGTCTGCTCATTTAACCCAGCAAGAAAACCATCAATATTCTGTTTGATCCCTGAGCACATTTTACCAAGCTCAACAGCACTGAATTGACTTAGCGTGGCTTCTTGCTGTGTCAGTTTGACCATTTTCGCCATAACAATCTCTTCATGCGTATCATCTTTTATCAAGAAAGTGTTTAAACGTCCAATCTGATTATTATAGGCTTCTTGGGTGGCTTCAAGTTGAAGGCTTTTATTGCTAGCGACTGATACACCGATCATGCTCATAAATAACTCCGTTACTAGAATTATCTGTAGCGACAGATAATTTTTTTAGGTTAATAAGTTGTTTGTACCAGCCTAAGATTATGCCAGTGAATGACGAGGAGTAACGCTCTTATAACCCCTTTTTTGCAGCAAATATTACGACAGATAAAAGACCCGTTATTTCCTACCTAATTTAATGACTACACCTTACGCACCCTAAAGGGACTGCCAAGTAGCTGATATTGTTAGGTTTAACGAATTTAATTTGTATACGAAAAGTTTACAAAAACGACATTAATCATTGATTTATAACAGAAAAATGTGTCTACAAATTGTATACAGCGTCACTTCAAAAAAGTGAAAAACAGCCCTTTTTTACCGCCTTTTTCTCCAAAAATCACGCTTTCGTAATAGGTAAAATTATGGTGTAGTAAGTACGCCTTAGTGAAATAACACCCAATTATAGGAAAAAGTGGCAATGAACTATGCAATTTTGAGGACAGCAAAATTAAAGACGATGGGCAACATTGGTGGCAGTCTTGCACACAACTATCGAACGATAGAAACGCCCAATGCTGATCCCAACCGCACCCCTAAAAATAATCATAGCGTTGCTACCCCTGAAGCAATCAAACAGGCAATACAAAACCGACTTCCTGAAAAAAGACGCTCTGATGCGGTGCTATGTATTGAGTATTTGATAACGGCTAGTCCTGAATGGGAAGGCTGGGGAAAAAGCCAAGAAGCCGAGTTTTTTAAGCGATCTAGTCAATGGCTCATTGATAAGCATGGAGCAGAAAATATTGCAGGTATGAGTATTCATCGAGATATAAGCACACCGCACCTAGTCGCTTATGTCGTTCCTATTGACCAAAAGGGAAAGCTGAACTGCAAGGATTTTCTAGGGGGCAGGGTTAAGTTAAACCAGATGCAAACCAATTTTGCCAATACTGTCGCTGATTTGGGGCTAACAAGGGGCAAGGAAGGCTCTAAAGCCAAGCATACCAGCATCAAGGAGTATTACCACGACATCAATCATGCGAGAGACTTCACTATCGAAGCCGTATCACCTAAGCCTGAAATGTTTGAAAGCAAGGCTAGGTATGGTGAAAAGGTTTCAGCAGCCGTTATTGAGCAAATAGAACCGACTGTGAAAGCAGCAAATAGCATTCTGATGGACTATGAGAAGGCTAGATTAGAAAAAAGCGTGGCAGAAGACAGCTATGACACCCTTAAAAAACGTGTTGAGCCTTACTTGGTGGCGATTAATGGTCTAAATCAAAAGGAAATTGCTAGGGTGAACGAGGTAATGCAGCTAGAAAGCCGTAAAATCGCTGTAGAGAACGATAGAAATTAATAGGCTAGGTATGTATAAAAATAGAGTCAAACAGCTCTTAAATCTAATCGTGTAGACAAATAGAGTGGTTTTTACAGCTAATTACCAATGAACTAAGAAGAATAGAGTCACTAGAATGCTAAAAGAAATGGAGAATTTGAAATATTCTGAAGCTTTGAATAATCTAGAAAAAATTGAGAGATTGCCTGATTATAAAACTTACGATAAAGACTAAGATATTTTGATTTAGGTGCTCTTTTCTTTTGTCTTTTATTATGTAAAAAACAAAAAAATCCCTATTTGTTATTTTTAAATAATATTTGTCATATTTCTCCAGCCCTCTCCAGCCCTCTTGCAGTATAGCTCACAGCGTTCATAAGTACACCTTTATCTACCAATAAGTACACCTTTATCTACCAAAATTCATTTATGAGTACACCTTTATCTACCAATAAGTACACCTTTATCTACCAATAATACACTTATCATGTTAGGGTGTATTAATACCGTTAAAAATAAAGGAGTACTTATGAATAATAAATCTTTGGTGGTAAAAGAAAACTCTCTTATTCAGGCAAGTTATACCCTTTCACTTGTTGAGCAAAGATTGTTATTACTGGCTATCATCGTAATTAGAGAACATACCCACAAGAATGAGCTTGATTACATAGCCTTTGATAAGCCTATTGAGATTTACGCCGATGCTTATATCAAGCAGTTTGGTGTTCATAGACAGACTGCATATAAAAACCTTAAAGAAGCCAGCAAGACATTGTTTGCAAGGCAATTTAGTTATCAAGAGAAAAGACAAAAAGGGATGGCAAATGTAACTAGCCGTTGGGTGTCTGATGTTGCATATGTTGACTCTGAAGCACTTGTGGAATTGACCTTCTCTAGAGCTATAATTCCTTTAATTACAGAGCTTGAGAGTAGTTTAACCAGTTATGAGATAGGGCAAGTAAGCAATCTCACTAGTGGATACGCATTGAGATTGTATGAGCTATTAATTGCATGGAAAAGCAAAGGCGTTACTCCTAAGTGGCAGCTTGAGGAATTTAGGCGGAAAATGGGGGTTGAGGAAGGTAAGTACTTAAGGATGGGGCAGTTCAAAGAGAAAGTTTTAGATTTTGCGGTAGAACAGATAAATGAATACACGGATATAACCGTCAAATATCAGCAATACAAGAATGGGCGTAAGGTTGATGCTTTCAAATTCACTATAAAAATTGACTCAATTGAGAAAACTGTTAAACCAAATCGTGACCCTAACACTATAGACTGGATAAACAACAAAACTGACAATGAAGTCAATGCACTAAAGCCTAAACAGCTTGCTAGGGCTGTGAATAGCAAGAAATTCATATCTGATTACGCTCATTTGGTAATGCCACAAAATCCTGCTAACAGCTCATCTAGTGCATGGATTACGCACATGGCGACTTGGCTCAAAAAAGACCCTAGCAAGTTCACCAAACGATCTATGAAAGAGTATCTTGATGACGAACAAGCAGATAGATTTTAAGAGTAAAATGATAATTTAGAGAGTATCTTGAATCTTCGGCTGTAGCTCAGTTGATTTCAACTTCATACATAGCGGGATTTTGATCAAAAATATCTACTACAGTTTAGTTTTCATCAGAGATCTCTTGAATGTATTCAATTATATCTTTAGCAATACCTATTCTACGAACGGAGATTATAGTGTGGAGGTAAGTAGTAATACTCATTATGAATCCAAACCCAGCCATAAACCCAGTATTTAAATATTCGTAAGTAAAAAAGCTATTTTGATAGTAGGCATCTGCTGAAAAATAAAAAAAACCAAGAAAGGATATCATTGTTACGATGACAGTAAGAGGTAATGTATAGTTAGATGACTTAAGCAGTTTTCTCAATTTGCTTTGCGTTTCTGTAAGTGCTGACGCTGAAAGAAGATGAGGATAATTAGGAACATATTGCACAGAATAATATATTTCATTTATATTAAATTTACCTTCAAGGATTCTATACGTGTCTAGAATATACTGTCTTTCTTCCTCATTGGCTCTGATGCCCGTACACTTTGCAAAATATATGCTTGCAAGATTTTCACTTAAAAGTTTTTTAGATACCTCATCAACATGATTAGAATCAAGCGCTTCATTAAGATAGCGTATTTTCAATAACTTAAAATAACCGAGCGAGTCTACGAATTTAGGTATATATAGAATAAACCCAATCAAAATTAATAACACTAGCCCATAGACACCCCAATTTTTCTGAATGAACTCTAAAAGATCTGAATTAAACAATAATTATAACCTCGTCTGATATTAAATAGTTCAGGAGCAATATCTTTTAGTAACTGCTCAACAGCATATACATTTTAAAATAGGCTAATCAAATACTTCTGAATGGCTACCCAATCTAACGAAATCTACCGTATCGCTCTGAACACGGTAGATAAGCACTAAGTCAGGTTTGATGTGGCAATCTCTAAACCCCTTATGATTGCCGGTCAACGCATGATCTTTGTATTTAGCCGGTAGCGGTATATCGTTAGTCAGACAATTAAGCACCTCGCCCCATGCAGGAGTGAGTAAGCTTAGATAATTCTTTTTGGCATCTCTCTTAAACTGGTTTGATACTTCAATGGATCTCATCAGCTTCGCCTTCTAGCTCATCCATCAAATCACCAAAGCTATCATAATTAGTACCTTTACCGTTGGCGACCTCTGCAATAGCC
>NZ_CAJHAF010000002.1 GCF_904846315.1 Psychrobacter jeotgali | reverse complement strand
TACGCGCTGGCGTGAACTTATTCGTTTAACCAATCAGCTGATTAAATCTAAGAATTTTGATGATTATTTGCTGTTGAGTGAAGAATTCAATGCTTTATTACAGCAAGGAGTATAAGTGATGAAACTTAGTATTGATCATCAAACCAACTATTACTACAAAGAGTTCGCCCAGCGTAGTGTGCAATATATTCGAATGTCGCCAATGGCTCTACCACATCAAATCGTGCATACTTGGTCAGTGATGCTACCCAAACTCGCTACCTTACAAAAGGATGGTTTTGGCAACACTTGGTTTACGCTGAGTCGCAATGGAAAACACGATAATTTGCAAATACAGGCTTCCGGTATTGTCGAAATTAATACCGATACTCAATATGTTGAAGACAGTGGAGAAATTCCCTATCTACTATTTACAGTACAGACTCCCCTTACCTATTGCTCGACAAGTATGCGGGACTTCGCTGCGCCTTATTTAGAAACAGTAACGCTCGAGAATTTACGAGGCTTAGCAAGTGCACTCATTACTCAAATGCCCTATACCACAAATGTGACTCACGTAGGTACTACGGCCGAAGAAAGCTTTGAGATGAAGGCGGGCGTGTGCCAAGATCATACCCATGTATTTTTGGGGTGCTTGCGTGATAAAAAGATTCCAGCACGTTATGTCTCTGGTTATCTGTATGATGCCGATCAAAACCATATGTCGAGTCACGCTTGGGCAGAAGCTTATCTAGATGGGTATTGGTATACCTTTGATATTTCTAACCAACTATTCCAGCCTAGTCATCATGTCTATGTCGCTATTGGACGAGATTATTTAGATGCAGCACCGGTACGCGGTGTGCGTATTGGTGGTGGTTATGAAAGCCTATACAGCCAAGTCATGGTAAACCGTATCGACTGATGATCTATCAACCATTTTTTATGGTTAGTGATCTTAAAATTTTATCAACCCCCTCAATATTTGTTAATCATTAAAAATAAATGTAATGATTAATGAACTCTTTAATGACAGGAATTATATGACTTATTGCGCCGCTTTACGCCTTAAAGAAGGCATGATTTTTGCGAGTGATACCCGAACAAATGCAGGCGTTGATCACATCTCTACTTTTCGAAAAATCTACACCTATGGTGTTGAAGGTGAACGATTTATCGTTTTGCAAACTGCGGGGAATTTGGCCACCTCTCAAGCAGTATTTACCCAATTACAAAATGATATTAATCAAAACCAAGAGCCCAATCTGCATACAGTTACCACTTTATTTGATGCGGCTCAATTGGTAGGACGCTACATGCGTGAGATTACCAGTAATGCACAAGCTGTCGCCAATGAGCCCAACAATGCCAACTTTACTAGCTCTTTTATGCTTGGTGGCCAAATAAAGAACCAGCCCACTGAATTGTATATGATTTATCCCGAGGGTAACTGTATACGGGCTACTACAGATACGCCATTTTTCCAGTTGGGTGAAAGCAAATATGGGAAACCCATCTTAGATCGTTCTGTGATTTATGACGCTGATTTATATCACTCTGCGCAGGCACTGATGTTATCTTTTGATTCTACGATACGCTCTAATTTATCAGTTGGTATGCCCATTGATATGATTATTTATGAGAATGACAGTCTAAAAATCCCTGAAATTCGACGTATTGATGAACACGATACTTACTTTAGTGATCTTAGCGCTCAATGGTCAAATGCGTTACGCCAAGCCTTATTAGACTTGCCAAATTATCCAGAAGATTATTGGCAACGCTAACTCGGCAATAATTAATATTCGACATTACTTACGGTCTTAACTGACAAATCATTTTGTTATAAAGCATTGAAAAAGAGTCAAAACCTTAAAATAGTTTTGACTCTTTTTGGCTATATTTTTCTAGGGCGTGTCCCTAATTTGAAAAATACAGATAAAGCCCTATTTTAGCCCTATATATCAACAAAATACAGGGAAACTCAAACCATGGCGAGAACAGTAATAACTGACAACATATGGGAACAACTACAAACAACAATGAAGGCTCACGGTTGCCATCAATGGAAGAATGACCGCACCGTAATGGAAGCCATACTTTGGAAACTAAGAACAGGTGCTCCATGGCGAGACATACCTACCGAACTAGGTTCATGGAAAACAGCTTATAACCGCTTTAATCGGTGGTCTACAAAAGGGCTATGGCAGAATTTTTTTTTGACCTACGAACACAAACTGATAAAGAATGGGTATTCATTGACGGAAGTTATGTACGGTGTCATCAACATGCAAGTGGAGCTCGGCGTGGTGAAGAGCGAGCAATTGGACTCAGTCGTGGTGGAAACACGACAAAAATACACCTATGTGTGGACGCGCATGGAAATCCGATCGATTTTAAAATCACTGGGGGTGAAGTGCACGACAGTCAAGTTGCAAACGACCTAATAGAAGTGATTGAACAGGCAGAATATTTTATAGCTGACAAAGGATACGATTCGCAGAAAATCAGAGATAAAGCGATAGAACATGGCATGAAAGCGGTTATTCCTAGAAGAAAAAATACGGGTGGTGGTTCAAAAAGTAGGCTGACATTAGACATACCCATGATTGATGTAAAAGAAAGCTAAATCAAAGGCTTTAAAGTGATTTTCCAGCTTTTTAGAAAAGTTACAACTTCGCCTAAATGCTCGCCTTACTCGATGTCTGATAGTGCAATTATTACCTTCAATACCGACCGTGAAAAATTTGCCAATGACTTGGGTAAAGCCCTTAAAACCAGTAACAAAGCTATCCCAGGTATCACTAGCGATTTTAGCACAACTTACGCCTAAGGCTTTCAGCTTAGCTTTAAGCTTTTTGACAGTGTTAAGGTCTCGTTTTCCCCACACATAGGCAACAATTTCACCTGTGTCACGGTGATAGGCATAAATTAGCCATTGTTTGTTGGTCTTTTTACCTACGAATGTCCAAAGCTCATCGACTTCAAGACAGTCGTATTGCCTTTGCTTGGGGGTTATTTGGTAGTGACACTTTTTTAGGTTAGCTAGTACTTTGCCTTTGCTTATTCTCTCAACGCAAGCGATGTCTTTTATGCCACTGCCTCGAACCATAAGATGTCGTATTTTGCTATCTTTTTGGGAGTGACAGCCTTGGTACGTTAAGGCATGGTCGCCAATAAACTGCCGTTTGCAGTCTTTGCATTTATAGTTTTGTTTACCATAGCTTTTGAAGCCATTTTTCTTTATATTGTCACTTAGACAGGCTGGGCATTTGATGTATAGTGTGATGTGCATTTCACTATTTTATCAATTTCTCAGCCTGTTTTTTTTCAGCCTACTTTTTGAACCACCACCCAGCAGCAAAATCGTATCGAGAAAGTAAAGTCTTTACTGCAAGCTCCTATACCTAGCTATACCAACCCTAGCGTAGAATTCATTGGTGATGGTATGAGCCAAGCACAGCATGCTGAGGCTGTGATGCGGGTTAAAGAGGATATTATTGCCGGACGTATTTTCCAATGCGAAGTGGGCTTTAAATCGAAATATAAGATCAGTGGCGACCATATTCCTATCTATGAAAAACTAAGGGAGGTGAACCCCTCTCCACATATGTATTTTATGAAATTTGGTACCCAGCGTATTATCGGCGCTTCTCCTGAGCTGCTGTTCCGCCTACGTCAAGGTGAAATGGAAACTTATCCGCTGGCAGGTACCGCTAAACGGGGCAAAGATGAGACTGAGGACCGTCAATTGGCACGCGCTTTACTCAATGATCCTAAAGAGATTGCCGAGCACAATATGTTGGTCGATTTGCACCGTAATGATATTGGCCGTGTGGCAAGATTTGGTACGGTCAAAGTACGCAGCTTAATGGACATTAAACGCTATTCTCACGTGCAGCATATTTCTTCTGAGATTGTGGGGGTGCTACATCCTGATGAAGATATGTTTAGCGCTTTGGCCAGTAATTTCCCAGCAGGAACGTTGTCAGGTGCCCCAAAAATTGAAGCGATTAAGATTATCAATGAGTTGGAGCCAGATGGGCGTGGTGCTTATGGCGGTGCGTTAGGGTCTTTTAACTTTAATGGCGATTGTATTTTTGCGATTCCTATCCGCAGTTTATTTATCAATGGTGAGGCAGCTTACGCACAAACTTGTGGCGGTAACGTCTATGATTCAAACCCTGAGGATGAGTATTTGGAAATTCAACGCAAGCTGTCAGCGATGAAGGTGGTATTGGACAGCTTTATTGAGTCCAAATAGCCATACGTTATTAAACCATTACATCGTTAAGCGCGCGTAGCGGCATATCAAACAACTATATATTAACGTTATGTTTTACAGCGTTTACCACCCTATAAATAAAAGACTATAAGACCCTTCAAGGAACACTGATGAACGTTTTGATTATAGACAACTACGACTCTTTTACCTTCAACTTATACCAGTATGTGGGCGAGATACTGCACACCGAATTAAGCCAAATGCCGGGCAACCCTAAAGTTAGCGTCAAACGTAACAATGAAGTTACGCTAGAAGATATCAAATCACAAAACTATGACCGTATTATCATCTCCCCTGGCCCAGGTTCGCCAGAGGACCCTGCCTACTTTGGCGTCTGTAGCGAGGTGATAAAAGAGTTGGGACCGTCTATTCCCTTACTGGGGGTTTGCCTAGGGATGCAAGGTATTGCTCATGTATTCGGCGGTGATGTGGTACGGGCGGGCGTGCCCATGCATGGTAAGACCTCTCCCATTCGTCATGATGGACAAGGAGTGTATAAAGGGTTGCCTCAGGATATTGAAATTATGCGCTACCATTCATTAATGGTAAAAGCAGACACTCTGCCTGAATGTCTTGAAGTCACCGCAGTGGTCTCTAATGAGCAATTTGAAAATGACAGCTTAATTGACTGCGTCAACAAGGGTGAGGAAATTATGGGCATTCGTCATAAGCAGTTCCCTATCCAAGGGGTACAGTTTCACCCAGAGTCTTTTGCTACTGAGGGTGCCAAACGTCTGTTGGCCAACTTCTTGATGCAGGTATAACTTTATTTAGCCCAGATTTTTATGATCAACAAAAAGGGTTAGTTGGCTTGCCACTAACCCTTTTTATCGTCTATTTATCGTTCTATAAGACTATTAACTATTTATTATAGTCATAGCCAACCAAATGAGATACGAGGCAACCTACCTCAAGTACTACTAGAACGGGCTTAGTAAGGTTAACGCTGTAGCTCTTTAATTTGTCTACGACTATACTTATACCTAGCTCTTAATGCGCTGCAAGAAAGCTTGGGTACGTGGGTGCTCTGAGTGCTCAAATAGTTGTTCAGGAGGGCCTACTTCTACTACGTAGCCATCTTCCATCAACATCACCACATCGGCCACATTGCGCGCAAAGTTAATTTCATGGGTAACCACAACCATGGTCCACCCTTCAGACGCCAGTTGCTGCATGGTCTTTAGCACTTCTTGTACCAGTTCAGGATCAAGTGCAGAGGTCGGCTCATCAAACAATAACAGATCAGGTTCAATGGCCAATGCTCTTGCAATTCCCACGCGCTGCTGCTGTCCGCCTGAAAGTTGAAACGGATATAAGTCTACTTTATCTGACAGGCCAACTTTTTCTAGTAACTGAAGCGCCTTAGCACGCACCTGTTGTTTGTTTTTGCCTTGGGCAATAACGGGGCCTAGCATCAGATTTTCAATGGCCGTCTTATGCGGAAATAAGTTATACGATTGAAACACCATGCCAGATTTTTGTTGTAAGCGGCGCATCAGCTGCTTTGAGGGCTTGGCAGAAAAATCAACAGTCAAGCTGCCATCCTCAAACTCAACCACCCCTTTTTCAGGGACTTCTAATGCATTTAGACAGCGCAAAAAAGTGGTTTTCCCGGAGCCAGAGGGACCGAGTATCACCACCACGCTGCCTTTTTTGATGGTTAAATCAATGCCCTTTAATACTTCATTGTCACCAAAGGCTTTTTGAATATTGGTAATTTTTATCATAGTTATCCTAATGCCTTTTTGTATTGGCTATTTGGCCACATAGCGGTCTAAGCGGGTCTCTAGTCGGCCTTGTATCGTGCTTAGTGCCAGACAAATTACCCAATAAATAAGTGCCGCTTCGGTATATACCAACATAAACTCATAGTTTCGGGCAGTGATAATCTGTGCCTGCTTAAACATCTCAGTCACTAAGATTAATGACGCCAATGAGGTGTCTTTTACCAAGCTAATAAAGGTATTAGACAGTGGCGGCACAGACACCCTTAAAGCTTGCGGCAAAATAACGTGACGAAACGTCTGCAAATAGCTTAACCCTACCGTTGAGCCTGCTTCCCACTGACCTTTGGGAATAGACAAAATAGAGGCTCGGACGGTCTCTGAAGCATAAGCACCAATATTTAATGAGAAGGCAATGATGGCCGCTGGGAATGGCTCCAACATGATACCAATGCTAGGTAGTCCATAGAAAATAATGAACAGCTGTACCAGCATGGGCGTGCCACGTATGGCAGAGACATAAACGCGTGCAATACGATAAGCAATCTTATGCCACAGCGCATTACGAGGCACCACACGGATAAGCGCCACCACTAGCGCAATCCCCATACCGATAATAAAAGAAGCAATGGCCAAAGGGATTGAATAGTAAATGGCGCCTTTTAGCATAGGCCAAAAAGACTCGATAACAATCTGCGCTCGCTCAGGCGACATAAATGGCAGCATGGCAAGCAGATCTTTTATAGCAGTCAATAGCGAGGATATCATTGTTTGCTGATGTCCTCACCGAAGAACTGTTGGCTTAATTTAGTTAATGTACCATCCTCTTGTAGCTCTTTCATGGCCTGATTAAGTTTGGCAACCACTTCATCATTGCCTTTTAATAACACCAGACCTGACCCTGTCATTTCCTCTTTTGGTGCTTTTAGTTTGATTTCTAAATCACTATTTGGGAATTTATTAAGGTAATCTAGTACCGCCAAGTTGTCATTTAGAGTAAAGTCAGCACGACCTTGTTTTACCAATTCAACCGCTTGAGCCATACCATCTACGGGAACAACCTCTGCTTGGTATTTTTGTGCCAACTCACCGTAGTTACTGCTTAGTGATTGTGCAGATTTTAATCCTTTTAGCGATTCCCACGAGTTAAAGCGGCTGTCTGATTTTGGGGCCAATACCACAGCACCGGACCAGCTATAAGCGTCGGCTTTGTCATATTTGGCTTGACGCTCAGGGGTGGTCAAGCTAACTTGGTTGGCCACCATATCAAAACGTTTGGCATCTAGGCCGGCAAGCATCGCATCCCACTGAGTCTCTTTAAAATCAACTTTAACGCCAAGTTTATCAGCTACCGCTCTGGTAACTTCAACGTCATAGCCAGTTAGCTTGTTTTGCTCATCATGATAGGTGTATGGAGGGTATGTGCCTTCAGTGCCCACATTGATGGTCCCGCCATTATTAATACGGGTCAATAAATCCGAGTCAGATTTGCTGGTTTTTGCCGCTTCTGTGTCTTGAGCTGAGTCAGTTGAAGGGTTTTGATTACAAGCCGCCAATAAGATAGCGCCCGTCGCCATCGCCGTGATATTTCTCAATGCTTTGTATTTCATAGCCGTTCCTCAAATAAATAATTCGATTAAAGTTCAGTTAAATCTAAACCTATCGCTAAAGTAAATCAATAAAAGTAATAAATTTAACAATCTGCAGTTGATGGGTTTGATAGGGAAATAATCAATGTTGTCGTTAATTCCTATTATGAATTTATATATTACATTTGATTATTAACGCTTATCGCCATCCTAAACCTATATAGAATTGGCTTAAAGGTTGGACTTTAACCTTTATGATGGGTTTTTATAGTGACTGCTTGTCATTCTAACAAAGTTAATGCCAAGCTCGGGTGTTCCTTACTATTCGTAAACCAAATTGTTTTTGTGGCGATAATCGTTTGGGCAGTACATGTTTACTCAGATTAAGTGTTAAATGCCTCTATTCATGCTTTTCCTTAATTGTAGTCTTTAGATGTTAAGGTACAGGTAAAGTCACGATTTAAACCAAATAAGCGTGATAAATAAGTGGGCTAAATAGTCGGTTTAGTAGCAAACAATTAGTTATAATACACCCAAACATTTGTCTATAAATAGACTATTTTTATCTATAAAAAAGTGGAACCCTAAAAATGATTAGCTTGTTTGATATGTTTAAAATTGGCATTGGCCCTTCAAGCTCCCACACCATGGGACCTATGGTAGCGGCTGGCTTGTTTATCGAAGAATTACAACAGTACTTTGATTTGGCGGATATTAAGCGATTACAAGTTGATTTGTATGGGTCACTCGCAGCCACGGGGCGAGGCCATGCGACTGACACTGCCTGTATTCTTGGATTGCTAGGATTTAAAGCCAATAGCATTGATACCACCAAAGTAGATCAATACTTAGCGCCTGTCTTTAATGATAATGTCCTAAACTTTGCGGACAACCATCCCATTGAGTTTAACTACGGACAAGATATTGTTTGGCATCCTCAAAGCAGCCTGCCACATCATCCTAATGGTCTTAGCTTTAGCGCTTATACTACTGATGGCCAAAGCTTAACTAGAACCTATTACTCTATTGGCGGCGGATTTGTGGCCACCGAAGATGAATTCGAGCAGCCTACAATGGATGAGCCATTAGAAGCTTCTGACACTCATGCGGCTGACAGCGTTGCCATAACCAGTGACAGCGCAGTACCTTATCCTTTTGCCAATGGTAATGAATTATTGGCTCAATGTAGACGTCATAACTTAAGCATCAGTGACGTGATGATGGCCAATGAACTTGCTATTAGAGATGAGGCGACTATTTATGCCTATTTAGATGAGGTTTGGGAGGTAATGCAGCAATGTGTTAAAAATGGCTGCGAAGGTGAAGGCATCTTACCTGGTGGCTTAAAAGTTAAGCGTCGTGCCAAAACTATGTATAAGCAGCTGCTTAATGAACTAGATAACCCTCAGAGTAGTAGCGATAAATTAATGGCGATGGACTGGGTAGACTTGTTTGCTCTGGCAGTAAATGAAGAAAACGCCAATGGTGGGCGTGTGGTTACTGCCCCAACCAATGGTGCAGCGGGTATTATTCCTGCGGTACTGCATTACTATCGCGATTTTCTACCGAGTTATAGCCCGCAAGGTGTCCGTGAATTTTTACTAACCGCAGCAGCTATAGGCACCATCATTAAACAAAACGCCTCAATTTCTGGCGCAGAGGTTGGCTGTCAAGGTGAAGTGGGATCTGCCTGTTCTATGGCAGCCGCGGGTCTGGCCCACGTTATGGGATTGACTCCTGCACAGTGTACTAATGCGGCAGAGATTGGTATTGAGCATAATCTAGGGCTGACCTGTGACCCTATCGGCGGGCTAGTACAAGTCCCTTGTATTGAGCGTAATGCCATGGGTGCGGTGAAAGCGATTAACGCTGCTCGTTTGGCCAGTCGCGGCGATGGCGAACATCATGTGTCTTTGGATAAAGCCATTGCCACCATGAAAGCCACCGGTGCTGATATGATGGACAAGTATAAAGAGACGGCGATGGGCGGCTTGGCGGTTTATGCCAATAATAATGATGAAAATCGTATAGATATGGTTGAAGTCGGTGTGGGCTATCCGCAGTGTTAGACTTAATCTCAAATTAGCTTTTAGACTACGCTTATTGACATATTTGAGTTAAATAAAAAAAGACCGGCCCGACAAAGGCTGGTCTTTAATTCAATATTTTGCTATCTATCTTTCAATATATCACTGTCATGAATCATTGGCTTACTCATTGCTTTTATTTAATGTCGCAGCCTTCAGTGTCACAGCTCACAAAGCTATCTTGTTGCTTATCAGCCAGTTGCTCCCTATAAGCCTGTCTTAAAGTATTTTCAAAATCTTGTTGAGATATAGCACCCGGTATCGCATAAGTCTCATTAATGACAAAATAAGGGACACCGCGTACCCCAAGACGCATTGCCTCTTGTTGATCAGCAATTACTTCATCTTTAAATCGATTACTCTCAAGTAACGCAACAACATCCACATCTAGCCCGAACTCTGCAGCTATCGAAATTAACACCTCACGGTTTGCCAATTCTTTTATATCTGTGAAATACGCCTTATAAATTGCTTTCTTGAGCCTGTCAACCTGTTCAGGTGCGTTTTGTTGGACGTACTTGGTCAAACGGTGCGCATCCATAGTATTGGTAAATAAAGTATTGGCATAATTAAAGGGTATGCCCTCTTCTTCACCTAATTGAGATATTTTTTGTATTTGTAGGCCGGCCTGTTCATAGCTAATCCCATATTTTTTCGCAAAGCGCTGTTGAGTGGAACCATTAGCAGTCAGCGGTGCATTGGCATCTAATTGAAAAGCTTTTAACTCAATTTCAATGTTCTCTGGTAGCTCACCTTGCAATTTAAGTCGTTCGATTGCTTTGTCTAGCCTTACCTCGCCGATATAACAATAAGGACAAGCATAGTCAGACCAATAGGTAATTTTCATTGTTTTATACTCTTTGTTTTATATTCTCTATTTTATAATCTTTTAGCTTTCAAAAATTGAACATGTAGTAATTAATTAATTAATTAATTGATAATAGAATTAATGATGCCTGAAAACAGTAAATCAAGAGACTTAAGATAAATAGCTCTTTGCTTAAATAAAGTGTCTGTTAACGACCAAACATAAAAAAGACCAACCCTTTTGAGGTTGGTCTTTTTTTAACAAGTTAATGGATATAAACCAATTAACTAGCCATTATTGCTACGGCGGGCTGGACGGCCTTCGCCTGAGCGAGAAGGTGCTGCACGGCGTTGACCGCTTGGTTTACCAGCACCTGCGCTACCGGCAGGTTTGCCACCGAAGCGACGACCGGCTGGCTTGCCACTTGGACGGCCTGCACCGGCACCTGCGCCACGTTTTTCACCGCTTGCATTGTCGTTAGACTTGCCACGGTAGCCACCGCCACCATTGCCACCACGACGGTTACCCGCACCTGGACCACCACGACGATTGCCACCACGACCACGTTTGGCTGCTGCGCCTACGTGCATGTCTTTGGTATTTTTCTTAGGTTCCATACCTTCAATTTCTTCAACTGACATGGTACGTTTTAGATAACGGTTGATTGCATCTAGCTGTGGACGGTCATCAATGCTACAGATGTTAATAGCGATACCCGTACGGCCGGCACGACCACTACGACCGATGCGATGCACGTAATCTTCAGTTTGACGTGGAAGATCATAGTTAAATACATGAGTGATACCACTTACGTCAATACCACGAGCAGCGACGTCAGTGGCTACTAGGATGCTGATTTTGCCCGCTTTCACATCATTGATGATACGAGTACGTTTTGCTTGTGGTAAATCACCATGTAAGAAGCTGGCTTTATGGCCTTGCTCTTTAAGACTCTTAGCAAGTGTCTCACAGCTACGTTTGGTAGCGGCAAATATAATTGCTTGGTTCACGTCTTTTTGGGTCAATAAATGATCTAAAATACGGTTTTTATGGTTGAAGTCATCAGCATAATATACTGACTCATCAATGTGCTTAGTTTCAGCTTTAATATCAATACGTTCTGGATTATTGGTAAAGCTGGCAGCAATTTTACCGACTGGGCCATCCCAAGTTGCAGAACACATAATAGTTTGACGTGACTTAGGCGCAGCTGACATTACTTTTTCGATGTCATCAGCAAAACCCATGTCTAACATGCGATCCGCTTCATCAAGGATTAGAATATCTAATTCAGATAAGTCGATACGACCTGAGTTCATGTGATCGATGAAACGACCTGGTGTGGCGATAATAATCTGTACACCTTTATTAAGGGCACGAATTTGACCACCGTAAGGTGCGCCACCTACTAGAGGTACACTGAAGATATTACGTGTTTTTGAGCTGTATTGACGAACGCTATCACTTACTTGGTTAGCAAGTTCACGTGTTGGTGTCAAAATTACAGTATGCACAACTTTGTTAGTTGCTTTATCGCGAATGATTTTATCAAGCATTGGCAATACGAATGCAGCAGTTTTACCACTACCCGTTTGCGCAGACAACAATAAGTCACGACCGGCTAATGCTGGCGGGATTGATTGTGCTTGAATAGGAGTTGGGTGCTCGTAGCCACTTGAAGTTAAGGCAGAAAGAAGCTCTGGTGCCAAATCAAGGTCAACAAAGGTAATTTGATCTTCAATATCTACATTGGTGTTTGGATGGGTTTTGTCATTCAAGTCTTGAGTGGTTACGATACCATCTACTTCGTTTGCGGCATTGTCTAAAAGAGTGTCTAAATTTGACATGTATATGTGTGTCCATTAAGTTACTGCCACTATTAATTCGGCCAATGCTGAGGGCCAGTAGTGCACAGTTAAAGTTTTTAGGTACAACACAGATAAGCGTAAATTAAGAAGTACATCCTATGTACAAGTTAATAACGTATTTTGGTGGTTGTTACCGGTGAATCGTTAGCGTCAATATCTTCTAATATTAATAATTGATTAGAGAGGTTATTGGAAAGGCTAACAGCAAAATCATCGGCAACAATTTTAAAAGGTGTCTTCTCCAGACGACAATTGCGGGCGATGTTATCAATCAGCAAGCGCAGATTATAGCACAACTAATTTAAATAGGGGGATTATTTAATAATTAATTCAAACAACCCCGATTTTTATCTTATACACCCTTTATTTGATAGGGTTGCACACTTATCTAATCAGCTATTTAATCGGCTTAAGCTCTAAAGCCACTGCTTTTTTTACAGCAGGTCGTTGGGCAATTTGTTTTGCCCAGCGCTGTAAGTGCTTGTAGTCGGCGACTTGTAAAAACTCACCGGCATTTTCATAAGACTCATCTAGTGCCAAACTGCCATACCAAGGCCATATCAACATATCAGCAATACTATAGTTGTCATCACCCTCGCCTAACATGTATTCATTATCGGCCAAGTGCTTATCAAGTAAGTCTAACTGACGCTTGGTCTCCATCGTGAATCTATCAATAGGATATTGCATGGGATATGGTGCATAGCTAAAGAAATGTCCAAAACCACCACCCACATACGGGGCGCTACCAATTTGCCACATTACCCAGCCTAAATAATTGGCGTACTTCTGTGGGTCACTACTATCAGGTATGAACTTCTGAAACTTTTCAGCCAAATACATCAAAATAGCGCCCGACTCAAATAGCTTGACGGGAGCTTGCGGGTTACTGTAATCGACTAAGGCGGGTATTTTTGAGTTGGGGTTAATACTGACAAAATCCGAGCCGAACTGATCGCCCTCCATGATGTCTATTTTATAAGCATCATACTTTGCCCCAGCCACACCTAGTTCAGCCAACTCTTCCAACAGAATATTTACCTTAATCCCGTTGGGGGTATTCAAAGAGTATAGTTGTAGCGGATTATCGCCTTTTGGTAACGTTTGCTGATGGCGAGCGCCAGCTGTTGGCTTATTGGTATTGGCAAATTTTCCACCATTGCCTTCTACCGGTTGCCATACTTTTGGCGGGGTGTAAGTTGTCTCTTTACTTTGCATAGGATTATCAGATTGGTTAGTCATAGCGTTTCCCTAATCATTGTTATTAGCCTAAATATTGTTGAACCAGCTATGTTATTGAACTAATCAGGGCTAATGATCGATAGTAAGTCTTGGTTAAGCCAAATTCAGTCAACAACATTTGATGCTATTCAGAATATCAGTGTACATTATGGAATCAAGAATGAATATGTTGCATTTATTAAGGTGTCGTATCGATTCACTTTGTACTTTTTATCCTGTTTGCTGCTATGGATTATAGCCATAAGAGTTGCTATTCTGACTTTAGGCTAGAAAACCTAAGCCTCTAGGACTTTCATACCACTGATTACGGACAATCTATATGAGCAGTTTTCAATTTAACACTGAAGAAGGGACGTATCCTGTCAAAGTGCACATCACCCCTGCCTTATCTACTCTCTCGTTAGACGCTTCGCACCAAACCAATGAAGTGAACCGTAACACCACCCTAATTTTATTAAATGCGCTGGGGGTCACCCGTAACAAATACCAGAAGTTTATCGAAGGCTTGTCTGCCAAAGGGTTTACGGTATTTAGTGCAGACTATCCTTGCTGTGGTGAAAACAAACCCACCATTAAAAAAGGGATAGATTATGACTATAACCACCTAGTGACAGACTTTATTCCCAAGCTCATTAATAAAGCTCAAACTGAATATCCTGATAATCGAATTATATTGGTAGGACATAGTTTAGGCGGGCATATAGCCACCCTATATTCTGCCAGCTCTGGTCAACCCTTTATCGGAATCGCCACGGGTAATGTGCATTACAAAAACTGGTCAGACCGCCGTGGTCAATTAAGGGTACTCTCAGCAGTAACCGCTATCCAAATACTGTTAAAAATTTATGGCTATCTACCGGGCTATAAGATTGGATTTGGCGATAAGGAAGCGAAGACTCTAATGCAGCAGTGGTGCCAGACAGCTTTAACCGGTACGTTTAAATTTATGACCATACCGATGACGTCTAAAGATAGTAAAGGGTTATATATTAATATTGAGGGCGACCATTTTGCACCGATGACGTCAATGCAAGGATTGGCAAACTTGTGTACCAAATCCAAGGTAGTAAGCGTTAAATTGGAGGATAACCTGCTAGCTACCAAAGGCAATCCGCATAGTATCTGGGTCAAACAGCCTGCTCCTGTTATTGATAGTCTTTGTCGTCATTTAACGTTTTTAGACCGTTAGTATTTATAACGGTCGCCCCATAACTAAAACACTAAATAGCGAGTAACGGCTTCATGATATTATAGACAGCTGTTTACTGTTTAATAAATTAAATCCTCCTTCAGTTAATTAAACCTAATTTTTTAGGTCGTCCTATGCCCAATAACCTCCCTAATGCCGAAGATACTTCTATTTCCAAGTCTTCTTCGGCCGTACTTGATACAGAGCCTAAATTTAAGCTATCACCCTCTCAAGCCAAATTTTTGCCTTATGTACTGGCAGTGGCTTTATTCATGCAAATTTTAGATGCCACCATCTTAAATACGGCTTTGCCAGAAATGGCGCTAGCCTTAGGCGAATCTCCACTAAAAATGCAGTGGGCAGTTATCAGCTATGCTTTAACTCTAGCCATATTTATCCCGATAAGTGGCTTTATGGCTGACAAATACGGCACTCGCAAAGTATTCTTAAGCGCGATTGTGCTGTTTAGCATTGGCTCAATATTTTGTGCCATGTCCTCCAGTCTCGATATCTTAGTGGCATCACGCATCCTTCAGGGCATTGGCGGTGCTATGATGACCCCAGTTGCGCGTCTCATCTTAGTAAAGTCCTATCCTCGCAATCAATTACTGACGGTTATGAACTTTGCTGTAATCCCGGCGCTAATTGCACCGCTTGTAGGACCGTTGGTGGGTGGCTATTTAGTACAGTATGCCAGTTGGCATTGGATATTTTTGATAAACGTTCCTATGGGAATCTTAGGAATGATAATCGGCTTTAAATTGGTCCCAGACTTGCGAGAAGCGGCGGGCAAGTTGGATTGGTTAGGTTTTGGATTATTTGCCATCGCGGCCGGTCTACTAACGCTTGCTGTTGAATTGCTGTCAAAACCAGATAAGGCGTTGTGGGGCGTTAGCCTAGTGGCAATTGGCGTAAGCTTATTGCTGATGTATGCCCGTCATGCACGCAAAGCCACTAACCCTATCTTTCCCTTGTCATTATTTGATATCCGTACCTTTAGAATTGGGATTACCGGTAACTTGTTTACCCGTCTTGGAATTAGTGCAGTCCCCTATTTGATACCACTACTACTACAGGTGGCTTTTAAATATACGCCATCGCAGGCAGGCTGGTTATTGACCCCTATTGCAGTAGGTGCCATGGGCATCAAACCTTGGGTGAGTAAAATTATTCAGCGCTTCAGCTACCGCAAAGTATTGGTTATCAATACTACGGTTTTGGGTACTTTAATCATTTTACTGGCTCAGCTAGATGCCTCAATGCCTTGGTATTATATCGCACCGTTGTTGGTGGTTATGGGTGCGTGTAACTCAATGCAATTTAGTGCCATGAATACCATCACTATTGGCGACCTTAAAGGCTCTCAAACCAGTAGCGGCAATAGTTTAATGGCCGTTAACCAGCAGCTTGCAGTTAGCTTCGGTATTGCATTTGGGGCCGCTATATTGACGGTCTTTAGTGATAGATTAAATTTTGAAATTATTAGTGCTTTCCATGCCACCTATTATGTGTTGGGTGTTATTACTATTATCTCGGGACTGTCATTTTTACGCTTAAAACCTGAGGATGGTCGAGGCCTGTATTAACAATCCTGTATTAACAATCATATTCAAGATTCACTTTTAAGATTTACATTTTTATATTTTAAGAAATAATCGTAAATCTGTCCTATAATGAAAGTAAGGGACTCCCCTTTTTAGGGATCGAATTTACAGTGAAATCATAGTTTTAATAACTTTTACTAATTATAAACATATCATTTAGTAATGACTGAACTGTAAGGTATAAAAAATTGTTGAATTTATTATTAAATTACAGTATTTTTTTAGTGTAACAAACATGTAATTAATCTGATAAGGACAGGGCCTATGAGCATGCAAGACGTCATTGAACGCATTGAAGAACGCTATCCACACCAACCTGAGTTTATTCAAGCGGTAAAAGAGGTAGCGAGCACTATTGACGTTGTATATGATCGCGATCCACGCTTTGCTAAGCACAAAGTTTTTGAACGCCTAACAGAGCCCGACCGTATTATTAGTTTTCGTGTCAACTGGGAAGATGATGAAGGTAATATCCAAATCAACCGTGGTTGGCGAGTTCAGTTCAGTAATGCTTTAGGTCCTTACAAAGGCGGCATCCGTTTCCATCCTACCGTTAACGAATCTATTCTAAAGTTCTTAGGTTTTGAACAAATCTTTAAAAATGCTCTGACCGGCCTACCGATGGGTGGCGCTAAAGGTGGTTCAGACTTTGACCCTCATGGTAAATCAGACAGCGAAATCCGTCGTTTTTGTTATGCTTTCATGCGCGAGCTTTATCGTTACATCGGTAAAGATATGGATGTACCGGCAGGCGACATCGGTGTGAGCGGTAGAGAAGTTAGCTACATGTTTGCGATGTATAAAAACCTTACTAATGAATACACAGGGGTATTGACCGGTAAAGGTGTGGGCTTCGGTGGCAGCTTATGTCGTTCAGAAGCCACAGGTTATGGTGCGGTTTACTTCTTACAGAACATGCTTAAAGCAAACAATGATCAAATGGAAGGCAAAACTGTCCTAGTATCAGGTGCCGGTAACGTTGCAGTACACGCAGCAGAGAAAGCCATCGCTTTGGGTGCAAAAGTCATTACCCTATCAGACTCTAAAGGAACATTGTACGATGAGTTTGGTTTTGATCAAGAGAAGCTAGATTGGGTGAAAGAGCAAAAAGCCAATCGTCAGCCTTTATTTGAGTACCATAGAGTATTTGGTGGTAGCGGTGTGTGGCTGCCAGGCGAAAAACCTTGGAGATTCGATGGTGACATCGCTATCCCTTGTGCTACTCAGAATGAGGTGACTGCAGAAGATGCAGAAGCTATGTATGATCATGGTATTCGCTATGTAGTAGAAGGCGCTAATATGCCACTAGACGCCGCAGCCATTGATTTCGTTCGTGAGAAAAAAATGCACTATGCACCTGGCAAAGCAGCCAATGCGGGTGGTGTTGCTGTGTCTGGTCTAGAAATGTCACAAAACTCAGTACGTCAGTACCGCACTTTTGAAGACGTTGATAATCAACTTCAAGTCATTATGAAAAACATCCATGATGATGCCGCGGCGGCTTCTGAAGAATATGGCTTCACTTGCGATGGCTGCATTGACTATATGTCAGGTGCCAACATTGCAGGTTATAAGCGTGTTGCTAATGCATTAGTCGCATTTGGTATGTTGAACTAAACTAAACCTATCTGTGCCAATAGCAAATAAATTAAAAGGGTGAACAGTATACTGTTCACCCTTTTTTGTGCGTACTATCTTTGTCTTCTATTTATAGTTATAGCTGACATTTTTTGAAGATAAAGCTATTTAAAAATAGAGAGTATCTCTAAAGGTAGCTCTAATGTCTCAACAACAACTTTCCAAGGAATAACCGCTATTTCAGCAGGCGTTCTAGCCCGTTTGCTGTTAATAGTATATATCTCAGCCGTTAAGCCTTGGTCTAACTTTAAATTGGCATCCTTCTTTATAGACGAGTTATTTAAATTGGCCCGACTAATCGGCGCATACATACCACCTTGCAGAGTAAGCTGGCAAGTATTTTGTGGATTAGAGAGCGTGTTGTTTAAAGTGCTATTCAAAGTATTGTGCGAATTATTGTTGAGCGAAGTACCCGTCAAACTAGGACTTAAACTAGTGGTTAAACTCGTTGGACAAATTTGCGACAAAATAGCCTGCTCATTTTCGCTATATGAACCGCTGGTTTTCTGATAATTAAACTTTAAATCGATATGCACACTATTATCAGAATAGTGGTTAATTCGTATAGGCTGCTGTATATGTAGGTTTTTTGAAGGTAACTCGGTTAATAGAGTTAACGCATCACTGCCTGTCGAAATTAAATAGGAGTGATGGTCGCCGATAAGCACACTTCCCTTCTGTCTTACGCCATTGTCAGTCGGATAGCCGATATGACGAATGACCTCCACTTCCATTGGTTGATTGGCTTTAGAGGATAAGATAGATTGGCTCTGAGATTGAACTGAGTTAGTACTATAAACACTGCAACTCGGCAAAATTATAGCCCCGAATCCAGTACAAGCCATGGCCAAAATTTTTAACCACTTGGTTTCTGATTTATTCATTATTCCTATCTATTTTTGACTTTAAAGGGTTCAGAGAACTGCAAGATAACAAATCCAACGATAGATAATATGATGGCAATTTCATAACGACCGGTCGCTACCGATATACCTATAGCCGCTGTATTCCATAAACTGGCGGCAGTAGCAGTACCTTTAGCGCCTTCTTCACTTTTGAATATAGCGCCGCCACCAATAAAGCCCATACCAGTGATAATGGCATACATTATACGGGCTTCTGCATCCCCTTTATAAATATCCATACCGACTAGCATAAAGGCACAAGAGGCAATGGTAACCAAAGGAAAGGTTCTAAGGCCAGCACCACTGTCTTTCATTTCACGATTTAAAGCGATGGGTAATGACAACAAGAAAGCGATAACCAGCTGTATTAAATGATAGCCCATTAGCTGAAAATTAATATCAAATTCCATGATGTTTTGCCTCCTTGATAAGCACTACTTATGAACAACATATGACCAAAGCAATCAAATCATCATACCAAAGTATCAAATATACAACCATATTTATCCTGAATATGGCATATAAAAGAAGTTCTGGTACTGCATTTGCAATAATTAATTTGGGTAAGGACAGTAATAATGCCCTTTAATAGTGCAGCTTAATAATGTTGTTTAGTATTTAACAGTTAGTAATAAGAAAATAATAGGAGGTGTAGCATGGCAGAAACTAATAAAGAAACATCGAAACCCGCTACCCAAAAAAATGAAGAACAGCAGTCTCAGTCTCAGTCTCAGTCTCAGTCTCAGTCTCAGTCTCAGTCTCAGTCTCAGTCTCAGTCTCAGTCTCAGTCTCAGCAAAAATTCTCTCAAGACTTTTATTCTCGTTCAAGTTTTGATGAGTTAAAAGCCACAACGACTCAATACCGCCCAGTGGCCAAAAAAATTGGTACGTGGTTGGATAAAGTTGGCATTGAACGATTGGCTCAATATAACGATCAAGCAGCCGACATTTTTTATCGCAAAGGCGTTACCTTTACCGTTTATAGTGATGCAGAAAATATCGAAAGAATGATTCCTTTCGACATTATTCCAAGGGTAATAGACGCCAAAGAATGGCAACAAGTGGAAGCTGGGTGTAAGCAACGTATTAATGCGTTAAACATGTTTTTAGATGATATCTATCATGAGCAGCGCATTATGAAAGCTGGTGTCGTGCCTGATTCTTATGTTTATGCCAGTGGTTGTTATGAACCTTGGATGATGAATATTAATTTGGAAAAACCGGTTTATTCTCATATTAGCGGTATCGATTTAATCCGTGATGAAGCGGGCAAGTTTTGTGTATTAGAGGATAATTTACGTACGCCCTCTGGCGTCTCTTATATGCTTGAAAGTCGTAATATCTCAAGAATGTTATTGCCAGACTTATATGAGTCGGCTTCTGTATTAAGCATCGATGACTATCCTGAGCGCTTAAAAGCCTGTTTGGCCAGTGCAACAGATAAATATGATCCGCAAATTGTTATTTTAACGCCAGGTCGATTTAACAGTGCTTATTATGAGCATGCCTATTTGGCACATGAGATGAATGTACCTTTGGTACATGGCTACGACTTAATTGTGGAAGACAGCAAAGTATATATGCAAGCGGTACGCGGTAAGGTACCCGTCGATATTATTTATCGCCGTATTGATGATCCTTATTTGGACCCTTTAGGGTTTGACGCCAACTCCATCCTTGGCGTATCTGGTTTAATGAGTGCCTATCGTGCCGGTAATGTGGTGATTGTTAATGCTCCTGGTACAGGTGTGGCCGATGATAAAAGCCTATATCCGTTCGTTCCAGATATGATCGAGTTTTATTTGGGAGAAAAACCTATATTACCCAATGTACAAACTTATCAGTGCCGCAAACCTGATGAACTTGAATATGTCTTAGAAAATTTAGATAAGTTAGTGGTCAAGGAAACCCAAGGTTCAGGTGGCTATGGCATGCTTATTGGGCCTACTTCGACAGAACAAGAGATTGAAGATTACCGAGTGCGTTTACTTGATAATCCTGCAGGGTTTATCGCCCAGCCTACTATTTCACTATCGACCAATCCCACCACCGTCAATGGCGGTATTGCGCCAAGGCATATTGACTTACGTCCATTTATCTTAAGTCATGGGGACGGTTCGGTTGATATTGTTCCTGGGGGGCTTACTCGAGTCGCTATGAAAGAAGGCTCATTGGTGGTCAACTCCTCACAAGGTGGCGGTATCAAAGACACTTGGGTCATTGATTTAACTCAAGAACAACTTGATGACAGCGATGTCTCGAAATCTAATAGTGATGCCTATAGTGACAATGGTTTTGCAGGTTCAGCGGCAATGCGCCATGCGTCATACCTTAATGTCACCTCTTATCCTGTTGAAGTTGGCTACGACAATACACCTGATGCCCCTATCATTTTATTGCTATCTAGAGCCAACCATTTGGTTTGGTTGGGCCGATATAGTGAAAGACTGCACTATTATGATGCAATAATGAAGAAAATTGTTCGTAATGAATTGAATTCTAGTCAGATACATCAGCTTATTAATCGCTTGGGAATAGGCGCAAATGTGGTAATTGCCGATGAGTCCAACCCTGAACTGTACAAATTAGCGGTATTACGAGATTTAGAGAGCAATCAGATTCCTGAGGTTATTGAAGCTATTGAAACTAATGTACAGGAAGTAAAAGGCATCATTGGAAAAGACACGGCTGAGCTATATAACTTAATCAAACGTTTGGCCAGTGCGGGCACATATCGAGCGGCGACTTTACAGCTACAAGCCTGTAATGCGGCTATGGAACAAGAGAATCAAACGGTGACTTATTTTTGGGAATTGGGTCGTTATTTTGAAGCTTTAGAACGTACTATTTTGCTGGATCAAGATTTCTCTGAGATAAGCGTCCAATTTAAGGCCTGCGTCAACGACCTTCCTCAAAA